>NZ_CP072114.1 GCF_017654605.1 Yimella sp. cx-51 | reverse complement strand
GAGCCTGGTCTGACAGTCGAGCGGGTCTTGCCCGCTCGTGACCGGGGAAGCAGAGCCCTTGCCCTCTCCCCCGGTCGACGGGCTTAGCTGTTGTCGTGGTCCTGCTCGGCGGGCTCCTGGGCGCGGGTGGCCTTGGTGGCGCGCACGGTGTGGAAGCGGAGCGAGAACCCCACTTCGTCGGCGTTGACGTGCTGGGCGGTGCGCTCCTGGCCGGTCTCCTTGTCGGTCCACCGATCGGTGACGATGCTTCCGGTGACGGTGACCCGGTCACCCTTGCCGCACGACTCGACGACGTTCTCAGCGAAACTCCCCCACGCCTGGACGCGGTAAGCGTTCGGTTCGGCGTCCTGCCAGCCCTGGCCGTCCTCGCTGCGGCGGCGGCGGTTCTCCATGACGGTGAACCGCACCACGGCGCGGCCGCTGGGAGTGAATCGCAGCTCGGGGTCTGCGGTGAGGTTCCCGGCGAACGTGATGGTGGTCATGATGTGCACTCCTTCTTGGTGGTGAGGCTTGGTCAGTCCTCGTGGTCTGCCGTGTTGGTACTGTCAGCTTAGTCTAGTTGGTCAATGGTGTCTAGTAGGTTGAGAGTGCTTTTTCTGGTCGATCGCTCCCCTTTCCCGTTGAAATCGCGGGCGGCTCCCTGTCCTCGTCGACCCCATATGTAGGCGTCTCGCTGCTGCTCCTCGGTGATCTGCTGTCGCTGCGCTAGACGCACGGCGGCGCGGTAGCGGTCGGCGTCTCCTGCCCTGGCGGCGGCTCCCAGCTCCTCGAGTGTTCCCATCACCTCGGCCAACGTCGGCCGGTTCTCCTGTTTGGTTCATCTGGTCTCTCCTGGTTCGTAGACTTGCTCTCATGCGGTCCGGGTGGTTCCGGTCGCCGTGTTGATGGCCCCGGCCTCGCTGCCGCTCCCCTTGGCGACAGCGGGGCCGGGTGCTTTCGGGCTAGTACGGGCCTGCGCTGTCTGTGGCGATGCAGTACGGGCGGCACTGCTCCCCCGGCTCGGCTCCGCACTCCTGGCATCGGTCGCTGAGCCATTCATCTCCGGCGTACATCAGTGGGCCTCCTCGATGGTGGCGCGGCCGTAGCGGTCGACGTCGACCACCTGGACGGCGCTGGATGCGTGCTCAAACTCCACGTGTGCCACGGCTTCGACCCTGGCGGCGGCTCGGGTGTCGTGGGCGGCGCTGGTTGCTCCACACGTGCCGCATGACCAGTGGACCGCTGCGCGGTGGGTCGATAGGTACAGCTCATACCGGGCGGCGGTCGGGTATTCGTCGCGCTCGACGGTCACGGCCTGGCCGTCGATGTGGGCCGGGTACAGCACCAGCTCTAGCGGGCTGTCCGCGTGGGGGTTGATCAGGCGCACTCCCTGCACGGGTGAGCCGTGCTCGATCGGGCCAAGCGGCGCGGCGACGGTGCGCGCGGGGCGGTAGGTAATCCTCGATCCGATGCTGAGGATGCGGTCACCTGCTCGTAGGTCTGCGGCTCGGGTGAGTGTGAGTTTCATAGCGGTGTGCTCCCTTGGTGTGGTGAGGGTGGTTAGTCCTCGTGGTCTAGTTGGTCAATGCTGTCTAGCGTTGTGGTCCGGTGATTTCTCGAGTTCTCCCGGACGGGGGAGGGGCGAGCGGGTGGGCTCGCCCCTCCTGGTGTGCCGGGGTTTACGCGGCGTCTGCGAGGTCGGCGGCGATCTGCTCGACCGGCTCGCCGGCCTTCGCGCGGGCCCACGCTTCGCCCTTGGGCTCTAGGCCGGCTTCGCGCAGCGCGGCCGCTAGTTCCTTGTTCGTGGCCTTCGTCGCGGCCTTCTCGGCCTTGGCGGATCGGGCGACCTCGACGCCTTCGGCTCCCGCGGCGACGGCGGCGACGGCATCCAGAACGTGGCAGCTTCGCTCGTAGGCGGTGGCGACTCGCTCGGGGTTGCGGGTCCACTCGGCCACGTAGCGGGCTGAGCCTCGGGCTAGGTCGCCCTGGTCGTAGGCGGTGAGCAGGCCAAACGCGACGGCTTCGGCTTCGGCTTCCATGTCGCCTCGGTGCTCGCCTGCGTAGGGTCGCTCGTCGTCGGCTCCGTGCAGCAGTGCGTGGGCGATTTCGTGGGTCAGGGTCTCCACGGCCGCCCATCCTGCGAGGCCGCCGTGCACCACGATCTGGCGGGTTCCGTGGGCGGTGTAGCCACCTTCGGGCATGTCGCGGCCGGTGCGCTCGACCGTCCAACCCTGGCCGGTGATCCAGTCCGCGAGGCGCTGGAAGATTTCACGGGCTTCTCCTGCGGGCAGCTCGGGCGCGCTAAACGCGGTTTCGCCGGTCTCTCCGGTCTCGTTGTTGGTGACGTCGGCCGCGCGGTAGGTCTGCTCCAGGCGGAACACTCGGCGCTGGATGGCTCCGGGGGTGTCCTTGGTGCACTTCTGCCCGGTGCTGGGGTCGATCCACAAGGGGATCGGCTTGGACCACACCGACAGGCCAGCTCCGGCCGTAACGGTGTATCCGCGCTTGACCCAGATGTGACGGGGGGCGACCTCCTCGGCGGCGGCCCGGATCGCTGCGTGGAACGCGGTTTCGGTGTCCATTCCTGAGCCCACGAAGCGCGCCATCAGCTGGGCGACGATCAGCGTGTGGTTGGTGGGGGAGTAGGGCGGGTGACCCATCCGCAGGCGCAGCGCGCGGGCCGCCATCGCTGCGGGCCATCCGGCCGGGTCTGCGATGAACTGCGCCGCCTGGTCGACGATCGCCTTGCGGGTGGCCTTGTGGTCGATGGTGCTCATGGTGTGCGCTCCCTTGGTGTGGTGAGGGTGGTTAGTCCTCTGGTCTGCCGTGTTGATACTGTCAGTATAGTCGAGTTGGTCAATGCTGTCTAGTTGTTCGTTTGTTTTTCTCGTGCATTTCCTGGCGGGCGTCGGCCTCGATCGCCTCGACGTCTAAGCCGAGTTCGCGGCCGCGCTGCTTGTCGCGTGCGAGCTGATCGACGTTGTTACGGCGGGTGGCGTAGATGATGTGGTTCGTCACGAGGCGCTGAGCGGTGCACTCGTCTCGGTAGATCGGGTGGTGGCCGTGGGGGAATCCTCCGGGGCCTTCGCTCCTGGCTGCGTCGTAGCCGTGGTTGTTGCTCAGTAGGTAGGCGTTCGGCTCGATGGTTCCGCAGGCGGGGCAGGTCGCGGGCTGCTGGTCGCGCTCGGCTTGCTCCTGGGCGCGGTCGAACTCTCCGAACAGGTCGGGCTGAACGTGGTCGGTCATGGGTTGTGGTCTCCTTGGTTTTTCTGGTCCATGTGGTCAAAGGTGATGGCGCGGCTGGGACGCGACGGCATGTGTGTTTGTGCGGGGCCAACCACCCCCCGCCCCCTCCCCCTGACGTTTGTCCCCGTCGCGGCCGCATAAGGGTCACCGGGTCAACCCCGTAGGGGCAGTGGGGGAGAGAAGTTTCCGGACGAAACAAGCGACGTAGGAGCGCGTCCGGAAAGTTCTCGGAGGAGCTGGCGCGTAGCGCTTGACGCGGTGGCCCGTGGCCGCAGAGTGGGACGTCAGGGGGAAGGGCGAAGGTAAGGAGTAGAGCCACGTTGTCGGTGCCGTCTGGCACCGTCGTTCTGTATGAACGTGAGTCCGGCCGGGTGGTTCTTCCTGGGCACTGTCTTTCTGCCCTTCTTGGTGTCGTTGTGGTTCTTCACGAAATGCGATGCGCTTTTGCTCGATGAGTCGGGACGCCACTGTTCACGGCACACCGGCAAGGCCAGAGCCCCGCTCAGGCGCTGTCATCAGCACCGTGGTTTTACACGCGGGGTGTGGCATCAGGTCAACCCTGGCCCACTCTTAGACACGATCCTCGACTCGTTCCTTGGACCGAAGTAGCGCAGCCGGTTCACTAACACGATGGGGCAGTCACGATCTGAGCGGACGTGGCGTAAACCAGAATCCACACGTCATGTGTGGATTCGCTTGCGTGACAAGCATCCTCACCAACCGCCCGCGCCCGGTCTGGTGCTGGCGTGGAAGCGGAATAGCTACACCTGGTCTGCCCTGGTGACCTACGTTGATGAGTCGCAAGAGGGCGCTCAGCCGGTGGTGATTCAGCGGTGGGTGCCAGCGTCAGAGCTGCGGCCCGTGACGTCTGATCCAAACCGTGCGTTTGGGTTGCGCTAGAAGGCCGGCTCATCGTCATGGCCGTGCAGGTCTGGCTCGTAGGCGTGGAGCTGAGCGCATCGCCAGCCACCGATGCAGCGGGCCACGCCGAGCCGTTGCCCGGTCTCGTCGAGGACGTCGACCCAGCCGTGGTCGCACGAGTGGTCGGGGATCGGCTCCGGTTCGGGGGCCTGGTCGACGAGGCCGGGGTGGTCGCCGTCGACGTCGAGGTCTCGCAGGAGACCGGCGAGGACGGCAGCAGGCCGGGTGCGGATCTGCTCGACCCGCAGCTCGTCGAGGTTCTGGCCGCGTCGGAGAGCTTGATCTTGCAGAGCAGTGATCACGTCATCGGCTGTCCACGGCGTCGTAGCGGTAGCGAAGCGGGTTAGTGCCGGGGTGAGGCGTGAAAGCGGCTCAGATTGGCACCAGGTGAGCTTCCTGGCGACGTCAGCGGCCAGGGTGCGGGCCGCAGCGGTTCGTCGGGGGTCTCGTTTAGTGAGCCGCGGCGAAGCCGCGTCGGTCTTTCGACCGCGTGCGGTCGTCGTCTTGTGCGTGAGGTGACCAGTTTTCAAGGTGAGTTTCCCTCTTACAGAGGGACCTCTCGGGGGAGTGTTTATCCACACGCTGCGGCCGAGGGCGCGGGGCACGGTGAACGCCACTTCTGTGGATAGGCCACGCTGCTTGGAGCCAGCGCGGATGAGCGGCCACCGCTCTTCCATCGTGAGCATCCGGCCGGTCTCGATCACGACTTCCAGCCCGATTTCGCGGGCGATCTTCGCCAGGAGCTTGACGGTGCGGGGGAGGACACCGAGCACGCTGGCCACGGTGTCGGGGCGAACGATGCAACGTCGGCCCGAGGAAGGGTTGGCGTACCCGCTCTTGACGTCGAGGTAGCGGCGCATGAGTGCGGCCGACACGCGGCGGTGCAGCTTGGCGGCGTGGACATGCAGCGCGACGGGCACCACGACCGCTAGCCAGTGCTCCCGGCTCTTCCACGCAGGGATGGCCGAGTACGCGCCGTCAGGAGCGACGGTGCGGTGTCCTTTGCGGGGCACCCATTGCTCAGTGGTGGTGCGCTGGCCGAGGGCGTCAATTGTCGTGCAGCGCATACGTCGCCCGTGCCCCCGGTCGTCCTGGTGGCGGCGGGGGAGCACGGCGCGGTCGGCGCGGCAGGCGTGCTCGACGAGTCGCGCGTGCTCTGGAGCGCATGTGCGGTGTGTGCGGATCGTCGACACGATCGACGCGTAAGAGTGGACTGCCCCTGGGGCAGGGGGTACTGTGGGCAGCACGAAGCCACCTTTCAGACGGTGTGGGATTCGCAGCCAGCTGGTAACTGGCGCAAAAACTTCAGAGATTTACCGAGATAGCCGCCGCGCCAACGGCGGCTTTCGGCTTTTCAGGGCACTGCCCCGATCAAGTCAGCCCGTCAGGGGTAGCTCCTTCTGGCCGGTCGGGCCTGGAGGAAGGTCACGGGGACAGGCGCGGTCGAGGGCTTTCCACTCGAGGTAGGCCTGCACGCTGACACCGCGCTCAGCGGCGCGGCGCTTCAGCTCGTCTCGGTCGGCCTTTGAGAGTCGGAAAGCCACGGTGTGACCACGCTCGGAGCTGCGGTGTGCTGCTGCGGGGGTTGGCATAGCTGGCGTCCCTTCTCAGGAAGAACTGCGACTCCGCCGATCGTTGCACGCGCGGGCGCATGCAGTCTGGAACTCATAGGCGTGTCGCCTACTCCGAGGGTTCCATATGGAGTGACTGGGGGCAAAAAGGGGTCGATCCTGGAACCGCGAGGTCACAGGAAAAATTGTTTCAGCACCACCAGCAGCCAGCTCGAGCCGTCTGCATGATGGGGGCAGCTTCGGCGGCCGGGGCTGCGGTGACGGTGCCCAAAGACGCGGTGACAGCGATGGCAACGGATGCAAGCAGCTTCTTCATGGTGACCTCCTCCCCTTGAATCTTTAGCCCATCCTATGCGCGGCCTGAGGGCTTGACCACACCTGCGCGACGTAGGGTCTCGTCCATGGATGAGGCCCGCCTACGCCAGTTTTACGCACTATCCGATCCGGTTCGCTTGGCCCTGGTGGAAACGTTGCGGCTAGCGGGCGGACCGATGACTTCTGCGGTATTGACACGGGCAGTTCCCGATGCTGGCGGTGGGCTGAGTTTTCAGCTGGAGACACTTGAGGACGCCGGCCTTGTTGAGCGCGGAAGTGGTCGCGGGCGGGCTACGCAGTGGACGGCCAAAGAGATTCCCTTGTCGTGGGACGAGGACGATGAGCGCGACCCGCAGGGTGCCATTGCGATCCGCTCATTTGAGCGGGAACTGACAGAACGTCGGGAGGTTCGGTTCCGGCGGTGGCTGTCTGAGAAGCGAACGACCGCTTGGGATCCGCAGTGGAGCCATATCGACGACTCGTACGAGTGGGTGCTTGAGCTCACTCCAGGGCAGGTGGCCGATCTGCACGCGGACCTTGCTGCCGTGGTTGCGCGGCATCGAGAAGCATCGTCGGAAGAGAAGTCATCGACGACGTCAAGCGCAGAGCGAGTGTTCGTCGCCTTGACGACATGCCCGGTCCGCATCTCTCAGTAGGTGACTGAGGTATGAAGCTGCCCTTTCTGGCTGCTTTCGGCGGGGATCGCCTAGCCGATGCAATGTGGGATGTTGCTCTCGTCTGGATCGCGGTTCGTAGTGGATCTCCCCAAGCCGCCGCTCTCATCATGATTTGTGGTGTGGTTCCGCAGATCGCAGTAGCCCTGATCGGTGGCGCAGTAGGCGACCGATTGGGGCTCTATCGGACCGCCTCGGCCACCTTCTTGGCCCGCGGCATCACCCTCGGTCTCTTCGCCGGCCTCCTCATGGCTTCAGCGACTCCTCCGGTGGCAGCGATCGCAGTGATTGCGGCCCTGATCGGCCTGATTGATGCGTTCCACATGCCGGCCGTTCACGGCATTCCCGGCTTGCTGGACGTGGTCCAGGAGCAGATTCAAGGGGCGATGCAGGCGACTCGGAATGTCGCGTCGATCGTTGCAGCCCCGTTGATCGCGGTGCTGCTGGGCTGGTCGGTGTCCTGGTCTGTAGGGGTCTGTGCGTTCTTGGCCGGTCTTTCGGCTCTGCTCTTAATGCGCACGAAACGAGAAGTCGAACGGAATGCCGATGCTTCCGGTGGGCCGGATGGGTCGGTCTGGGCGCTGGCGGCGGAGGGCGTCAAGTACGTCGCACACAACGCTCGCCTGCGTTTGCTGCTGGTGATCTTCGCGGCCGCAAATCTATTTTCGACGTCCCCGATGATGCTCGGCATCGGACTGAAGGCGAGCGAGTTGGGGTGGTCTGCGCTGACATACGGCTCGGTCTTCGCGGCGGTCGCTGTCGGCGGAGTCATCGGAAGCCTTGTATTGAGCAAGTGGGGGGACAAGGTCACGGATCCAGTGAGCACGGGTCTCGTCACTCTCGTCGGGACAGGTGGCTGCATTGCTCTTCTGAGCGTGGCCAGCACGGCCCCGCTGGCGGCGGCAGCAGGCTTCGCCGCGGGCCTTGTGTCGGCGCCCGGTATTGGGTTGCTTGTGAGCGAGGTGCGGCGTCAAGCGGGGCCCCAGATGATGGGCCGGGTGATGAGCGCCTTGCAGCTCGCAACGTTTAGTTGCATCCCGCTGGGTCACCTGGCGTTTGGGTTGCTGACTCGTACGAACAGCGTCGGGCTGGCCGGGTCTGTCATGGGTGCTGCTCTGATCATGGTGGCCGGCCTTGGCCTGTTCTCACATCGGCGGAACGTCGAGAGGGCTATCTCCTAGCGGATTGCGCCTGCGCTCGAGCCGTAGCCGGTCGTCGTGGGCCTCGGCCGCACGTTCATCGAACCAGTACGCGGGAGGGCAGCCCAACACTGTGCATAGCGCGTAGAGGAGCCGGCCTCCGGGGTTGACGTCGGACTGACCGCGCCGCAGCCGTTTGATATACGACTCGCTTGTTGGGCACCCGTGCTGACCCAGCGCATCCGCAAGGGCTCGGTTGGTCCAGCGGACCCGCTGCCCGTCCTTTGTGGTCGTCGTCATGGCGAGCAGCCGGTTAAGTCGGGCCGCGAAGGAGGGCAGTCCTTTAGTGGCTGGGTCGAGAGGTTGCACGTCACTATTGTATCCCGCAGGGTCACAATAGTGACCATCCGGAGCCGGTTTAAGCGGTTTGGAGCGCCCCAAACAGACGCTCAAGTTTCCCTGCAATACCGGGATCTTTTACCCTCTCCTGACTCTGCCTTGGCCAAACCTAGAAGGTGCAGTTGATGACCCCTGGGCACGAGGCACTTACTGTCGCCACAGGGAGACGGCAGCAAGGGGAGGCAGTGGCGTGGAGAAGAGAGCGGACGAGCTGGAACCAGTCAGCGACGTGTCACCTCCAAGCGGAATTGGCGCATCCACGCCGCAGCGCGGCGATCTGGCCCAGCAAGGCATCCACGGGGTCAATCCCGAACTCGCTGCCAGGCTGGTTCGTTTCGGATTCGGACGGGCAGCGTAAGGAGACGCGGCGCACCTAGCCGCCGTGCTGCTGAGCTAGCTGTTCAATTTCGCGCTGAATCTGCTCAGTGCTGTGCCAGAAGTAGCGGGGATCCACCCCGAAAACATCAGCGATCTCAAAGATCACGCGTGCTGGTGGTGACTTGCGATAGCCCGCGAAATAGTGCCGCAAACCGTTCCCAGTGACTGGAGTACCACGCCTCGTACATTCGCGCGCTAGCCCCTCGACGGACCACAGCTGACCTGTTGCGTCAGGAATCCGGTCAAGCAGCCACCGCAAACGCTCGGCCAGGTCGGGGAGGTCTTGCGCGCCAGGCTGATTCACCATCGCCGCCACACCCTTCCTTGGTCGCGAGTTCAAATGCAGAACGCCAGGGTATCGGGAGCCTTGGCTCGCCCTAGAGCAAACAGAAGACGTGCCGATTCAGCCCCATTGGCAACACTCCATATGAGGTGTAACCTTTCAACGGAAACAATCCATATGGAGTGAAAGGAGGGGAGATGCCGTCGACTAGACGCCGCATATGTGTGTTGCCGGGTGAGGGTCTTGCGGGCCTCTACTTCGACGTCGCGCTGGAGCTCGTCGAAGAGGCCATTCGTTGGATGCCCTCTGAGCACGCGCTGATGGTCGCTCACAATGGGCTACACGTGCACGGGGTGAGCGCGAAGACCCTGGTGCAAGGTTTGGAGGCGGTGCAGGCACATTGGGCAGCCGAGGCGGCTCGGCTGACGTGGCCTGTGCGGTCGCCGTTGGCGACTGACCACCCCCGAGTGGCCAAGACGCTCGATCGATGGAGTGCGGCCGTACTTCGCTACGAGCACGCGGCCGCGTTGCGCGCCACTGCATTCAGCGCTTCACCAACAGCCACGATGACCCCGGCCGCGGTCCCAGCCTCATGAAGCGCGAGAAGGCCCGGGCTGATCGGTCGTTGGCATCGGTCCCTGCTGTTCCAGCGTTCCCGGTGTTGTCGGCTGATGTCGATGAGGACGGGAAGGCGTGGTTTCAGGGTCATCGTGTGGAGCTGCGGGAGGGGGAGGAGCCCGCGGCCGCGGTGATGCGTTTGGCGGCGGAAGCTGCGGGCGCGCGTGATGGCGCGGTGAAGGCGGTCCGAGTCCGGGCGAGTAGTGGCGGGGCCGCTTGGGATCTGATTGTGGATGAGTCGGGGCAGGTGTGGGATGCGCCGGCGAAGAGCCGGTCTGCGGTTTCTGGCCGTCAGAAGGTGGGGTTGTTCGCTGCCCTGGCTGGGGTGATTGTGCTGCCGGTCGCGGTGGCGGCCGCGATTGTGGTTCCTCGGGTGGCCGGTGGTGATGAGGTGGCTGCCGCCACGACTCGGACGGTGACGGTTGAGCCTCCGAAGCCTTCGCCGACGCAGCTTCCGGTGCTTGCGCCGTTTGGAGGTCAAGCGGTGGCGGTGTGGTCATCGGCTCCGGTGTCGTCGTCGGGGATGGGTTCTGCTGGAAGCACCGCGGCGTCTCCTGCTGTGGTGGTGGGCTCGTGCGTTGCGGTGGTGGAGCGCGTCGATCGCGGGTCCGCGGTGACCTGTTTGCGGGCTGACACCGGCGCTCAGGTGTGGTCGGTGCGCTTGGACGCTTCTGGAGCTTCCCTGCGGCCTATGAAGGGTGGGGTCGTGGTGAGCTCTTCCTCTGGGGCTCGGGTGATTGATGGCTCGGGTCGGGTCCTCTCCTCAAGGAAGTTCAGTGGTGGCGAACAGCCGGCGATCGTAGGTGCTGGGTTCGCGGTGACGTCCTCGAAGTCGTCCGCTCTGATCGACGTCGCGGGTAAGTGGGTGCCTCGCGTGATCCCGGCAGGTGCTCGGATTGTGGGCGTTTCGGGTGCGGCGGCGGTGATGACTGACACTTCAGGTCAGGCGTGGTCGGTGACCGATGGTCGGGTCGCGCCGGCCGGGGTGCGGTTGGTTGCTCCGTCGAAGGACGCGAAGCCGGTTGGTCCGCTGGGCGTCACTTCGGACGGGTTCTTGTACGCATGGCAAGAAGCAGACCGGGTGGTGGTGCAGCGGTACCGGAACTCGGAGTTGTCGCGCCCGGTGATGACGAGTCGAGTACCAGAGCACGCAGGCTCGGGGGCGATTGGCCCGGGCCAGGTGGCCGTCTCTCCCGGCGACCGGCTGGCTGTCGTTCAAGGTCACTTGGTCGACCTGGTGACCGGGACGGCAAGGGCGCTACCAAAAGGGTGGCGCACGACGAGCGTGCTGGATTCGCAGGTGACCGGCCAGGTGCAGGGTTCCTCGGTCGTGGTGGATGCTCAGGCACGTCCGTTGTGGACGGTGAAGCCTCCCACGGGTGTGGATGTGGGTGTCCCCGTGGCTGAGCTATCCGGGATCTCGTTCATCGCGGCCCGTGCCGGGGCTGAAACCCGGGTGTACGCGGTGCGCACGGTGCTCCCGGCCGAGCGGCCCTCCTCTCCTTCCTCATCTTCTGTGCCGTCGTCGACGAGCGGGCCTGTTTCCCCCTCCTCCGGGTCCTCCTCGTCGACGGCGGTGCAGAGCTCTTCCCCTTCCGCACCGGCGTCTTCGAAGGCTCCGACTTCCACGAAGGGTGCAGCGAAATGAGTTACGCACGGTTGGTTCTGGCGGGGTCACTGGTCGTGGTGACGGTGACCGGATGCGGTGGCGGCCAGGACGAGGCTGCCCTGACCCGCACGGTCACGGTCACGGCATCGCACCCGGTGCAGGTACCAGCCCCGTCCACGGCTTCCTCGAGCTCGACGGCGGCTGATGTCCCGCAGGACGAAGGCACCTGGGAAACGACACCGCCGGCGACGCATGGGCCGGAGTCGATGGGTGCCGACAGTGAAAAGACGCTGCTGGCGGCCGCGAAGCGGTTTGTGGAGTTGTGGGCTCGTCCCACGGTGGGTGAGGCGCAGTGGCGGGCGGCGTTGAATCCGCTGCTGACTCGGCGGGGTCAGACGTTGATCCAGTGGACGGACCCGGCGAATGTGCCGGCGTTGCGGATCAGCGGTAAGCCGCAGCGGGTCGCGGCGGGTGATGACGGCCCCGTGTTCCCGGTGATGGTCCCGACCGCGCAAGGAAACCTCGTGATTGACCTGGCGAGCACGCCCACCGGCGGGTGGCTGGTGGATGGGTTCACCCTCCCTGCAGGGATCCACTGATGCGGAAGGTGGCGGTCGCGGTGCTCGCCGGGTTCTTGGGCCTGGTGGTGATGATCGCTGCCCTGTTCGCGCCGGGTGCTGATGAGGACGATCAGGCTGCGGCGGCCTGTGTGCCGTCGTCTGCGGACACGGCCGCGTGGTCAGGCCAGACGACCGGACCGGCACGGATCCCGATGGTCGGCCCGGCGATTGTGACCAGCAATTTCGGTATGCGCGTCAACCCAGGCGATGACTTGAGGGGCACGTACATGCTGCACGCCGGTATCGATATTGATGGCAACGGCACTCAGATCGTGGCGGCGATGGCGGGCCGCGTCCTGAACGTGGCCAACGACCGCGTGGGTGGGAATTACGTCCGCGTCGACGTGGGCGGGGGCACGCACCACTACTACAACCACCTGGTCTCGGGCTCGGCCAAGGTCAAGGTCGGGGATGTGGTGTGGCCGGGTCGGCTGATCGGGACCGAGGGCAGGACCGGGAACGCCTCGGGTGTGCACCTGCATTTTGGTGTGTACGTCAATGGCAAGCCCACTGATCCGCGACCGTGGTTGGCTCAGCATGGGGTCACCATTCCCGCGGTGGGCGGCAAGGTGGTCGGCGGGCCGGTAGTGACCGCTCCACCTCCCTCTTCCGAAGCAGCTTCGAGCTCGGCGTCAGCGACACCGGTCGCCGCACCGGCAACGTCCACGCCCGCCTCACCGTCCAGCAACTCCGGGTCGCCGGCGGCATCGAGTGGGCCGGTGCAGCCACCGGCCGGGTTCCCCACCAGCGTGGGCCCGTGGAAGGGCCAACAGCTGGTGAACGCCGGCTGGGTCATCCGTGCCGGTCAGGACCTGGGCTTGGACGTGTACGGGGTGACGTTGGGGGTCATGGTCGCCGCTGGCGAATCGACATTGCGGGTTCTGGACTACGGCGACGCGGTGGGCCCGGATTCCCGCGGGTTGTTTCAGCAGCGGGATAACGGCGCGTGGGGAAGCTACGCCGACCGCATGAACCCTTACATCAGCGCCACGAACTTCTTCAAGGTCCTCAAAACCTTCGACTACCGCGCGATGCCTCCGACGTTGGCGGCTCACCGGGTGCAGCGCAACGCTGACCCCTCCTATCACGGCCAGTTCTGGAAGGACGCCATCCGGATTGTTGCCGCGCTGACCGCGAACCCGGAGTTGCTGAAGCAGCTCCCGGCCAGCGGCAGCATCAGCGGTGATGGTGGTGGGGGAGTGGGTGCCTGCACCGAAGAGGTCGCTGGTGAAGCAGGCGGTGGCCCGTTGCCGGCAGTCGCCGGGGAGAAGCAGAACCCGACGAACCCGCGCCGCATCCACGACTTCCAACTGGTCAAGTTTTTGCGGTGGGCAACCGCGAACGGGTGCTCGGTGCATGAGCACCCGCTGTACCCGCCGGTCACCCCTGGAGTGCACCTTGCCCCGGAGAAGTATGGATGGCACTACCTGGGCGGCGCTGCGGACCTGAACTGCGGGCCACAGGGCAGTGGCCGTAAGGCCGCGAACGACGCCGCGGTGTGCCAGGCGCTGCGAATGGGTGTGCACGGCGTGATCTGGATGGCTCCGGGTCACCACGGCCACATCCATGTCGACGTGTCGAACCACCGGCGGATCTACAGCGATGTGAAGGGCTCGCCGGGCTGCGATCTGACGCCGGGCCCGGTGGAAACCTCCCCGGGACCCAGCTCGACCAGCACGGCGGCGAGCTCGACGACGGCTTCGCCTGTCGCGGCAGGGCCTGCAGGCGATGAGAGCCGCGCACTGATCACGACCGATGCACGGTCATGGACCCGTAGAGGAAAGGGAGTTCAGGCATGAAACTTGCGGCGAAACGGAAGCCAGCACCCTTGGTGCCGCATAACCCGTTCACCCAGGCCGAGGTCGAGGTGAGCACCGAGGAAGAGGAACCGGTGCTGGAGCCGGACCCGCTGCTGCTGGGTGACCGTCTCAGCGAGAAGGGGCCACGATCCCCACTGCACAGCAAAGGTTCCGAGTCGGCGCAGCCAACTCAGACCACGGCGGGGCCGCTGCAGGTCGTCGGGTTGCACGGCGGGGCTGGGGCGTCCACGATCGCCGGCCTGTTGGCCGGAGGCGGGTGTGCCGTGGTCGATCAGGGCCGGTGGGATCCGAAGGTGCCGATCAGTGGTCCGTGCGTGGTCGTGGCCACCACCCGTGGTGCGGGCTTGGCCGCACTTAAAGCGTTCGCTGAGACCTGGCACACCGGCCGCCTGCCGGCAGCGGTGGTGCTGGGTGTGGTGCTCGTGGATGACGCACCCCACCAGCCCAGGGCCATGAAGAGGTCGGCACCGGGTGCGTCCGGGGTCCTGCCTCGACTGTGGCGCATCCCGTGGTCTGAGGACCTGCGGATGGTTGCGGCACCGACCGCGGATGTCCCGCTGTCCTGGCGAACCCGACTGACTATCAACAGCATTCACCGCACATACCGATCGTTGTAAGGAGAAGAAACCATGGAAGTACCTAGTCCTGTTGCAGTCCCCGGCATTGACCGATTCCTCACTTACCTGGGATGGGGGCTCTACACCGCCGGGCTGTTCGTGATGCTGGGTGTCATCTGCGGCGTCATTTGGATGATCGTTGGCGCGTTCCGCCGGGGAGCCTTCGAGGGCGGCAAGTTGATCGTCGTCAGTTTCGCTTCCGGCGCGATCATTTCCGGTTCAGCGCTACTGCTGGGCCAGTTCCTGCAGGGCGTTCCCACGATCACCCCCGAGCAGCCTCCGTGGCTTGAGGCCGTGAACACGATCATCGGTTGGGCACTCTTCCTAGGCGGAATCGCAGCCCTGGGCGCGGTCGTCGCCGGCGCTGTGTGGCTGATTGTCGGTGCGGTCCGTCATGGCGTGTATGAGGGCATGAAGGCCATCATGATCGCACTCTTCGGCGCGGGCATGTTGGGAACGATGGGCACGTGGTTCGGCACGGTCATGGCCTTCTAAGCCCACCGACACTCAACCGTTTTGGTGACCGAGGAGGTCGAACATGATGAACAACAAGACCGGCAGTGAGCACGAGGACACCCGGGCTGATGAGCCCCGCCCCTGGGGCATGCGCGGCCCGGGGTGGGTGCTCGCGCTGGGCACGATGTTCCTGGTCGTGGTCGCGATGATCGCGGTGTTTGTTGTGGGCCGGGGCGGGCAGAAGAACGCTGGCCCCACTGAGGTGACCAGAACGGTGACGGCTCCGGCACTCTCCGGCGCAGGTCAGGCCAGCTCGAGCGCTCCATCCGGATCGTCGACAGCTGCCAGTGGTCAGTGCCCCACCCCGAAGCAGGATTCCGCCCCGGCAGAGACCGCAGAGTTGAAGACGACGTGGGAGGTGACGGGGCAGGTCCTGTCTCCCTCCACGGAGGCCGGTCCAAAGGTCAAAAGCGATGGGTTGCGGCGCTGCTTTGACCGGTCCCCACGGGGTGCGGTGGCGTTCGCGGCCAACACGTTCCTGGGGTTCATGCAGGCACCGGATGTCGCCCGCCAGGTGGCGTTGCACCAGATGACACCGGGAGCCGCCCGCGATCAGACGCTGCAGAGCCCGGGCACCACGGACACCTCAACGCAATTCGGCATCGCCGGCTACCGGGTGCTGGCGTGGAGCCCTGACGCGGCCCAAGTCGAGTTCGCGGTCACCGTGAGCACCCGCCCTGGGACGTGGACCCGAGTCGCGCCACGGATCGTGTGGAGCGGGGATGACTGGAAGATGGACGGCGCGAACCTCGGCCCGGACCCGGCACCGCTGGATTCCCTCGCGATGCTGACCCAGTGGGGCCCCGGGGGTGCGTCATGATGCCAGCGCCGGCACCCGTCGCCGCCCCACCCGGTCTCGGCGATGTGGTGGGATGCGCTCTCAGTCTCCCGGGGTGCCTGTTGTCCAAGGGTGCGGGCAAGGCCGTTGATGCGGTCGCGGACGGGGCCTGGGAAAAGATCGTCAAGGGATTCCTTGAAGGCATGGTCGGGATGTTGGAACGGTTGTCGACGTTCTGGATGAAATTTCCGGACCCTCAGCTGACCAACCCGAGCGCGCCCGAGGGGGCGATGATCGGGCCGATGCAGATCCTGTCGGATCGGCTCGCCGGGTGGGTTGCGTTGTGCAGCCTGATATCGGTCGTCGTGTGCTGCGTCCGAGCGATCCGTCAGGTCTCGGCCCAACCGTTTGGTGAAGCCGCGATGCAGGTCATGATGCTGGTCGCCGTGCAGCTGGGCCTGGCCGGTGCGGTGCAAGGAGGACTGGCCGCGACGTCGGCGTTGTCGGAGTCGTTGCTGTCGGCGAGTGGGCAGAGCCGATCGCTGACCGGGCTGGTGTCTGTCGACGAGGCCATGTCGGCGAACCAATCGGTCGCGGTGTGGTTCATCCTGGCGCTGCTGGCGATCCTGTCCTCGCTAGCGCAGCTGATGTTCATGATGATGCGCGGACCGCTGATCATGCTGCTGGTCCTGTGGATGCACTTCGCGGCCGCAACGGCTGCCAGCGCAGAGGGTCGGATCAGGGCCAAGAAGGTCATCGGCCTGCTGATCTCGTTTATGGTCTACAAGCCTGCGGCTGCGGCAATTTACGCGCTCGGATTCATGCTGATCTACGGCAGCGGAACCGAGGGCGCGACCAAGAGCGACGCCTTCATGACCACCATGTACGGGTTCATGACGGTGCTCATGGCCGCGATCGCTTTGCCGGCGGTGATCCGGTTCATCGTGCCGCTGGCGGCCGCGACAAGCTCGAGCGCATTCTCGGGTGGAGCTGCGGCTGGTGCGGTCGCGGCTGGGTCGGCTGTGGTGGCCACGATGGGCGGATCGGCCGCAGCAGCGGGTGGCCGAGCTGCGGCCCGTGGATCGGCGGTGAAATCCCCCACCGGTCGCGGTACTGAATCGATGACTACGTCCGGATCGTCCCCGGGTGGCGGTGGTAGCCACGTGGCTGCTGCACTCATGGGTGGTGGTGGCCAGGGCGGCACCGCTGGCGCTGGTGGTGTGGCGTCCAAGGGGTCATCAAATGTCCTACCGTCCGCCGGTGGTGGTTCCGGATGGGCCACTGCTGGTGGATCGGTCACGAAGTCGGCCGGCGCGAATGTCGGCGGCACAGCGACGGTGAATGGTTCGTCTGTTGGTGGCGGTGCGGCAGCTGCGCCGTGGGCTTCGGGTCAAGGGTCCTCAGTCCTCGCCAAGAGTGGTGGGGGAGCGAAGAACTCCGGTACTGCACCTCCTAATGCGGCGTCTGCGCCGTCTCCCTTGCCGGGAAGGTACGGCGCGACCGGCGGGGTCAAGAGTTCAGGTACCAACCCGGCCCCGGTGTCGAGCCCTGCGCCGGCACCGCCGGCCGCACCTCCGCGTCCCTCCTCACTAGGCACTGGCGGGTATGGCGCGGCGTCGGCTAGCTCGTGGCGACCCAATGGGTCACCTGGTCGCGGGCAGGGATCCCCCGGGTCGACGAGGCCGCTGCCGAGCAGACCTGCCTCTCGTCGAGAGCCGTCGGTAGCGCTGCCCACCTGGGCCCGTGCCAGCGGCGCGGCCGCTCAGCGGATGTCGAGCTCCGACCGACTCATCCCTCCCGGCCACTGAGCCTGACCGAAACCGTTTGAAGGAGATGCACATGACCACAGCAGCTGATGAAGCGACGGGGACCGCGAGCAAGGAGAGGATCCGGTACGGCAACTTCCGTCGGCCTGGGTGGCCGGGACTTTTCTCCACCTCACCAGCGGAGAGCGCCGTCGTCGGGTTGTCGACGTTCATGCTCGTGCCGCTGATGTTCTTCAAGTTGTACTGGCTGATGGCGGCTTTGGCCCTCTTCATCCTCGTCGTGGAGATCCCGCTGGTGCTGCCGTCGCGGCACGGGTCACGTGCGCATCGGCTTGCGCGCCGGCGCGCGTTCAGCAAGGCCCGCCGGCGCGGTGAGACGGCGTTGGTGCAAGGACCGACCGGGAGGACCCCGGACGGTCGCACTCGTCTGCCTGGGATGGCGGCGCAAACGGTGTTGCATGAGTGGGAAACCAACCTTGGTGACGCGGTTGGGGTCATCGAGTGGCCTAAGAGCAAGTTGTGGACGGTCGCGATCCGGTGCATGCCGCCTGGGCGCGCGGGCCGGGACCAGAGCACAGTGGACCGTCTGGTTGCGACCTGGGGTGGGTTCTTGGCCTCGCTGGGTCTGGAGCGGGTCGCCGGCGCGTCAGTGATCGTGGAAACGGTGCCCGGAGCCGGACGTCGCCAGCGAGCCAGCGCAACCCGCGGCATGGTCGAGGGAGCACCGGAATTCTCCCGGATCGCGCTTGAACAGGCCCTCGCCGGTGAGGACGACTGGGAGCCGATGACCCGGGTATGGGTCACGATCACGTTTGATGCCCGTCGCAGCCTGGGCGCTAAACCGCGGACGGCGGAGCAGATGCGGACCTACCTTTCCGGCCGGTTGCCGTTCGTCCTTGGTGACATCCGCACCACGGGTGCGGGTGACACCGCACGCTTCTGTGACGCGCAGGAACTCATCGACACGGTGCACGGCATGGTCAACCCCTCGGCGGAGGCGGCGATCGACGATGCTCGGCAGACACGTCGTGGCACGGGGTTGGATTGGCGCGACGCAGGCCCGATGCTCGCCTTGGAGCACTACGACCGGTGGGAGCACGACGGTGCGGTGTCGCGGTCGTGGGTGATGCTCAGCCCGGCCCGTGGTGAGCAGACCGACGAAGCCTTGGACCCGTTGCTGGCCCCGCATTCGGAGGTGCAGCGCAAACGGGTAGCAGTGCTCTTCCGGCCGGAAGAGGCAGTGAAATCGGCACAAGCCGCGGAGGCGCAGGTGAAGTCCGCCTCGTTTGGTGCCAGCAAGAAGGAACGCGTCACCTCCCGCCAGCGCGACGAACTCAACGCGGCGCTGAAGACCGAGGACGAAGAATCCGCCGGTGCTCTGCTGCAGCGCTTCTCGATGATCGTGACGGCGACGGCGTTCTCCGATGAGGAGCTGGAGTTCTCCTCTAACACCATCGAGGGCCTGTTGGACCGCCGCCGACTCGGGCACCGGATCGCCTACGGGTCACAGACGGTGGCCGCGATGGCCTCCACCCCGATCGGGATGGTCGTGGCCCGCGAAACCAAGTTGCCAGACGTCGTGCGCGACGCGCTGTGAGGAGAAGCTGATGACTGAACTGATGGAGCGCGAACAGCAGGCCGCAGCGGTGCGAGCGGCCGTGGGTCGGTGGGCCGGGGCCGGTCCTGACCGTGCCGAGCAGGAGAAGCAGGAACGTGCGCAACGCCGACGGCAGCAAACGAAGGTGCTGCTGAACCCGTGGGATGCCGACACCATCACCGAACCGGGGGAGCGGGGATGGTCTGGACCTGGTGGTGGACGCACGTTCTGGCGGGAACCGCCACCGGAGATCCGCGGCACAAGTGTTCAGGTAAACGGCGCCTTCTACCCATTCGGGATCTCCGGCGGTTTGCCCTCGGTCGGTGTGCCGCTGGGGCGGACACTGACGCCGGCGGCGGAGAGGGTCAGTTGTGACCCGATCAGCTGGTTCCTGGCAAACCGGCTGCTGTCACCGATCATGTTCTTGCTGGGCCTGCCCGCACTGGGGAAAACCTCACTGATCCGGCAGATGGTCGGGATCATGCCGGTGTGGGGCATCACCCCCATCATCATGAGCGACATCCGCCCGGGCACCGACTTCGGGCCAGTCATCGATTCGATCGGTGGTTACCGCATTCAGGTTGGCCCGGGTGCAGGCACAATCAACCCTCTGGATCCGGGACCGATGGCCGGGTATCTGTCGGAGTTGCCTGAGAAGGAACTGCTGGAGTGCCTGGCGTTGATCCGGAACTCGCGGATCAACCTCACCCAGGGACTGCTGGAAATCGTTCGCGGCAAGCCGTTGGCCGACACCGAGAAGACCCTTCTTGCGGCCGGGATCGACGTGCTCGATCAGGAGCACGACGGTGTGCCAGTGCTGCAGGACCTGGTCGCGGTCATTGCATCTCGGCACGACCGGCTGCGCCAAGTCGCCTATGACCGCGGTGATGACAACCGTTACGACGACTTGGCCGAGGGGTTGTTGCGATCGCTGGCGGCGTTGGGCGGTGATGGGCCGTTCGGCGCGACGTTCGCAGGGCAGTCCAGCTTCGAGTTGGACCTGACTCGGCCGGTGGACATGGACCTGTCGTCCATTCCGCAAGGCGCTGATGAGCTGATGGGCGCGGCTCAGTTGGCTACCTGGTCGCTGTTGTCCTCGACGGTGGCGGCAGCGAAGTACCTGGCCGCGGCCGGTGTCATTGAGGATCGCACCTACCTGCTGGTGGGTGACGAGCTGCACCGCCCACTCAAGGCCCTGCCGGTGATCGCTAAGTACCTGGACGTGATGATCCGGCTCATCCGCACCCTGAAGCTCGGGGCGATCTTCTGCACTCACACGATGGAGGACCTACGGCTGCCTGACCCTCAGCTGACGACGTTGGCGTGGGGCTTCGTGGAGAAGTCCCCGTTGGTGGTCATGGGCGGTCTCTCCCGCAAGGAGATGGGCAACCTGGTCACGGTTTTCGACATGTCACAGTCCGAGCAGGATGCCCTGGTCGGCTGGACCGATCAACCAGCGGTTGACCCGGACACCAGCCAAGAGGGGGAGCCGCCCGGCCGGGGGAAATTCTTGCTGAAGGTGGGGCGCTCACCCGGCATCGCGTTCCGCGCCAACTTGTCTCCGGTCGTGAAGGAAGTCAACGACACCAACTCCTCCTGGGACGAGCTGCGGGCGGCACGCATGTACGGGAGTCAGGAATGAGTGCCGACGACGCGCTGACGCGGGCCGCGCTGGCAGCGTGGGAAGAACCGTCCGGGCGACCTGCCCGCTCACCAGAACGCGAACGCCGTGCTGCGGCCCGGCAGTGGCTGGACCCCGCCGTCGTGGATCGCATGTACGCGATCAACGAGCTCGCGGCGCAATGGTTCGAGTCGCACTACGAGGGTTCGTGGGCGCAGGAGCACCTGACCGGTCGCACCCACGTTGATCTGGCCGGCGACCGCGGAGCGCGGCCGGGGTGCGCACCTGATCGGTGGCGTGGACTGGTGGAGCATCTGCAGTCTGAAGGGGTCAGCGAGGAGGAGATGCTGCAGGTCGGTGTCGCGTTCCGTTCGGGCCGGGGCCGGGTCGTGGACCTGATGCGCGACCGGGTCGTGATGCCGGTGCACGACGACACTGGCCGCATCGCCGGTTTCGTTGGCCGGGAGAACCCTGACAACCCCGGAACAGCGAAGTACATCAACACCAAGCGAACCGAACTGTTCGACAAGGGCGAACTGTTCTGTTCGGCTCTGCCGGTTCGTGGGCAGGTCGCGATCGTGGAAGGGCCGGCGGACGCCCTGGCCATCACGATCGGGTCGGGTGGACGGGTGGTCGGTGCCGGCACCCTGGGAACGGCACTGACTCAAGGGCATGCCGAACGGTTGGCCGAGCTGGCTCAGGAACCGATCGTGTGGCGCGACAACGACGGCCCCGGGTGGGAAGCCGCCGAGCGGGACTTCCGGTTGTTGGCGCAGTACGGGGTCGAACCGTTGATGACGACCGGGCCCGAAGGAGCAGACCCGGCCGATGTGCTGAAAACGGACGGTGCGGCCGGGATCCAGACAAGGCTGGATCAGGCGCGCCCGGCCGGCGAGCTGCTCATCGAGCACCATCTGGCCGCCGGCCGCGCCGGCGCAGCAATCAGCGTCGCAGCGGAGCGGGAGCCCTGCTATTGGGCGCCCGATGCTGCACGGATCGCGGAACGCTCGGGCTTGGAAACCCAGGCAGTGCGGAATGACCTGGCCGCCGCTGTCAGGGGCGCAGAGCCCGGCATTGTCAGCCTGGCTGCTCCCGGGGCGGATAGTCGTTCAGCTGGGGGTTTTGTCCTTCATGACCGGGAGCGGTCGGCTCTGGTGGACACGCTCCGATTCGAGTATGAGCGGCGGGCCCCGGAGCAGTTCGACGAGAGCGAGGTGTACGCCGCCCTCGCGTCGGATCCGCAGTACGCCTACGACGAGGGCGCGACCGAGCGGTACATGGCGCGGGAACGTGTCCATTTCGCGGCGACTGAGAAACAGACCCTCGAGCGGCTGCGACCGATCGAAGATCTCGCCGACCATGTGCAGCGCACGGGGTGGGTAGACCTTGACGACGCCGTGACGAGATCTGTGATCGCCGATGTTGTGGCCGATGCAGGGTGGGACCTGAGCAGCAGCGACCCCGGCGTGGCTCCACCAGAGGACCTCCGCGGAGTGATTCAGGCTGTCCAGGACCGCACCGCAGCCGTGGCGGGCGGTGCGGACCGGACGGTCGCCCAGCAAGTCAGTGAGACGGCCGGGGCGGAGGCAATGCAGGCCGCGGACACCGGCCGCGCGTCGGTGCGGGAGCAGCTGCAAACCCTCGCGGCGCAGCAACGGGCGGGGGTGGTTGAGCGGTCACCAGTAGTGGCCGCACAACCAGCCCACTCCCAACGGAATCTGAGCAGCAGCACCGAGAGTGAACGGGGCATGTGATGCGGCAACCGGAGCGTCAGGACCGGCGCGGCCAGGATGTGGTGCTGGCCGGGTGCGGCTTCGGCGCCGTCGGCATCATCGCCCTGGGTGGGCTGATGGTGTGGGTGGCCGCGGCCGCCGGCGGTCACGGGCACGGGTCCGTGACAGGTTGGGTCACCAGCCTGTTTAGCGGTGATGGTCGCTCATGGTCAACGACGGCCACGGTCGTGCTGATCGGTGAGGGCGTCGCGCTTGGCGGTGTGGCGATCGCCGCCGGACGGGCCTGGTGGCGATGGAACAAGGGGCGGGCCCGGATCGATGGGCGCGCTAAGTACATGTCCACCAACCGCGACCTTTCCCCGCTGACGGAGCAGGCCGGGAAGAAGGCCGCGCAGGAGCTGGGCGTGGTCGGCGCGGGTCTCCCGGTGGGCACCAGCATCCTGCGCAAGCGGCGGCTGTGGTCGGGATGGGAATGGTCACTGCTCATGGTGATGGGCACCCGCGCCGGTAAATCCTCGTGTGAGGTCGTGCCGCACATCTTGAGCGCGACCGGGTTGCCGGTCGTCACGACCAGCAACAAACCAGACGTTTTCTACGACACACGCGCGGCCCGGGAAGCCGCCGGTGCGATCTGGTGCATGGACCTGCAGAACATCGCCGGCCAGGGCGAGCAGTCGCAGTGGTACTGGAACATGCTCGACTTCGTCGACAACAGTGTCGAGCGGGCCGATGAACTTGTCGACATCCTCGCGGCCGCCGTGACCCCCGGAAACGCCCGCACCGATGCGTATTTCACCAGCGCTTCACGATCCTTGCTGTCCTCGCTGATCCTCGCGGCTGCGGTCGCTGATCAGCCCGTTACGCAGGTGTACGAGTGGCTGTCGGACCCGAACCAACGCATGGATCATGCTGACCCGCTCGACCTGCTGGAGCGTCACGGGTACGCCCAGGTGGCAACCGATCTGCGGGAAAAGATGAACCTCACCGAGAAGCAACGCGATGGCGTGTATGGCGGGGCTCGGGAATGGGTGTCATTCATGCGATCCCCGGAGGTCGTGCGGTGGATCACCCGCACCGGACCCACCGACACTCGCCGGCGTTTCACCGCAGCGCAGTTCGTGACCTCCACCGACACCCTGTATCTGCTGTCCAAGGGACGCGGCGGAGCCGCCGGCCGCGCCGTTGTCGCCGCCCTGACACGGGCGGTCATGATCGCCGGCGAGCAGCAAGCCGCCCGCGAAGGCGGACGTTTGTCGACGCCGATCGTGTTCGAGCTCGATGAGGCCGCGAACGTGTGCCGCATCCCCGAGATCCCGGACCTGTTCACCTACTACGGCGGATTGGGAATGCTCCTGGCTGTCTACCTGCAGAACCCGGCGCAAGGCGAAGAGTGCTGGGGGGAGAACGGGTGGCGACAGATGTACTCCAGCGCGAACGCTTTGCTGATCGGGCGCGGGATCCGTGATGAGAAGTTCCTGCCCGGTGTGGTGCAGATGATCGGGGACCGTCACTGGGTCGAACGCACCCGCAGCCGCGGAAAGGGCGGGTCGAGCACGAACGAGACGCACCGCCAGGAGCACATCGTGACGCTGGCCGACCTGACTGCGTTGGAGCAAGGGCGGGCGATCCTGCACGCCACCGGGTCACGACCGATCCTCATCCGACTCGACCACTGGTCCTCCAGCACAGCGATGAACGAGGCTGTCGTCGCGTCCCGCGACCTTTACCGACCGGCTCAGGACGACGACAAGGTGGATGGTGCGCGGCCGCTGGCGTGGGCCTCGACGACCGCCGGCAAAGAAGGGAAGTCCCGGTCATGGTGAAACGAACCGCCGCCCACGCAGACCCCGAACTTTCAGCTGAGGAGATGTCTTCGGCGGGAGCACCGCCGGCGGTGAGCTCCAGCGAGGCCGATCCCGCCGATCCGAAGGTGCGGATTGCGTGGACGCGGGTGCGTGAGCTGGACGCGAAGGTGGCCGGTGCCAAGCACAAGCGGCGCACCCTGAAAGACCAGATCAACAAGATGCAGCGCCAGGTCGACCAACTCGTCGACGGCGACACCGACCCGGCCGAACTCGACCAGCTCGAGGAGAAGCTGGCCACGGTGAAGGCCCGCAGAACCCAAGCGGGGTACCGGCTTCGGGCGCTGCGCGAAGAAGCCGCCCGGGCCCGCGAGCAAGCCCAGCTCCTGGACGTCGCCGCCCTGGCGGCGATCGCGCCCGCGGCCGAAATCCGTGAGGAGGGGAGCGGTGGTGAGGAACCGCCGCGGGTCCGGTTGCGGTTCGCGTCGCTGCCGTTGTTCGTGGAGTCGTATGTGCTGCCCAACTGGCGGCACCCGCTCAGTGGCGGGGTCGCGTGGTGCGCCCGGTGGTGGGAGCACGCCGAAGCGATCTCCCGCCTGTCGGCGTGCTGGGAAGCATTCGAGGTGATGCGGCAAGAACCCGCGCCGGCGCTGTCGGTGTGGTGGCGGGATCACCTCGATGTGCACATGGCCGCGCTGACCCGCGAAAGCGGGCCATTCAAGCAATGCGACGCGGCCCGGGGGTCGCACAAGGCACAACCGGTGTGGGCGAACGTGCAGCCCCCTGCGGGGTTGTTCCCGATCGATGACGAGGCAGAAATCGGTGGGCGTGGGAGCACGCTGGCATTTGAGACGAAGGAAGCATCATGAGCGATGAGATCGGGAACGAGTTTGACCGGGTGCTGCGTACCGCCTTGATGGGGTTGGGGCAGTTGGGGGAGCGGGTCGCCCGCCGGCAGGCCGAGCGTCAACGTACCGAGGCCGCCCGGGTGCACCAGGCGCAGCTGGAGGCCCGCTACGGGAACCAGCAGCAGGATCGGGTGCTGCGGGAAGCCGACCGGGTGTGGTTGGACGAACGGGATGCCGCCCGGACGGTGTACCGGCCGTTCACGAACCCGGCGACCGTCGACCGTGCCACGCCCGAGCAGGCTGCGATGGCGTGGGAGCACGCCCGGTATTGGGCCGGGCAAGACCCGGTCGCGCGCGAATCCGAGCGGGTGATCGGTGAGGCGATCAGGACCCAGCACGGGCAAGAACCATCGGACGTCCTGGCACGCGCCACGGCCGCGCACGCCCACGCAGCCCCCTCCTCCTCAGCGCCTGAAACGGTGACCGACGAGCAGGTGCACCGCGCGGTGGAGTGGGCCGAACGGGACGCCCCGCCGTACTACACCCGCCACCGCGACGACCGCCTCCTGGCCTCAGACGGCACCCTCGACCTGTCGGTGGCGTCACGGCTCGTTCAGGACCATCACGAGTGGAACCGGACAGGGATGCTCAGTCACGAAACGACCGTCCGGGAATGGTCGCGCCACGTCGGCCGGACCGACCTGGACCCGCCCGCCACGCAGGAAATCACCACCCAGCAACTCCAAGAGTTGGATCGGGTGTGGGCAACCGCGCCCGAGCGGCAACCGGAACTCACCGTGCAGGACGCGCAAGAGATGGCCATGCAGTACGCGCCGGCGTACTACACCCGCCATTTGGAACCTCGATTGCTCGACCGGGAGACCAGCGATCAGCTCAGAGCGGACATGACAGCCCTGCGGGACACCGGGGCCGTCCCGTTGCGGAGCCGGCAAGAAGAGTGGGCAGCCTGGACCGGTCAGGAGGTCGAAGGGTTGGAGGAATCCGAGCGCACCGCGCGTTTGGAGGAGGCGTGGGCGGCCGGCGTCGACGAGCGGGGCGCGCTCGAGCTTGAGCAGTCGCGGGTCTCGGAACAAGACCGGGCACGGGCAGCTGAGCATTCGCCGGAGGTCGACGACCGGCTCCGGGCGGTGTACGCACCCCACCTGGACCCAGCCTCAGCACGCGAAGCTTCGCCGGAAGAGCTAGCCCGGTCCTGGCAAGCGGCCAGCGTGGTGGCCGCGCCGACCCCTGGCGATCGCGCGGCCGCCGAGCAGCTGCACCGCCAGTTCGTGGCTCGCCATGGCGCAGAGCCTGGCCAGTGGGTGCACGACCAGCAGCCACCAGGACGCGGGCGTGAATGGTTACTCGTTGACGTCCTCGCGGACCGGGCCGCTGAATACGGTGACCGGATCGACGCCTCCAACGCACAGGCAGCTGCACGCGCTGGCGAAGCCGACGCAACCCACCCCGACCCAAGCGTCGCGGCTCGTGGTGAAGACCGCGCTGACGTGGAACGTCAGAGGAGCTACGCCGAAGAAGCAACCGCGGCGCTGTGGCACGGCGACGAACAACGCGCTGTGCGTGAAGGAGAGATGCGTGCAGCAGGGGAGGCCGCGACCTACGACCGGGCCAACGAGGCCGATCTGTCCGCGCCAGGCGTGACCCACGATGCCCGGGAGGCGGTGGTCGATTCGTCGCATGGGTTCTCTCAACCGACCGGGAAGATGGTCACCGATGCTCGGCGGTCCGGGAAGCAGCGGAAGGCTCGCAAAACGACCAGCACCCAAGGAGTGCAGCGCAGTGCTGAGCTGGGCCGTGGCCGGTGACCGATGAGGGAGCCCAGGACAATTCACGTTCGCACTCCTTGGGCGTGGTGCTGGTTCCCGTCCGAGCACCTCATCACACAAGATCCTGATGTCATCGATCGCCGGTCACCGCGCCCAATCAGCACCGCTGAGGTCAGCTGGCCCACGATCGCTCACGCAACGCAGTACGCCGTGCACCATGCGATGCAGGGGCCGGCCGGCCTCGACCACACGGTTGAACACACCACTGTCGACGTGCCCATCCCACTCACAGTGGGGGAATACCAGCTCGTCCAGCGGTGGGTGGATGACGACCCGGTGACCTACTCCTATGAGGATGATCGGATCGAAGACGGGCGGCACCGCCTCTGGCTAACCCGCCCTTATACGCAGGGATCACCCGTGCCAATGGTGTCTTCCAACCTGCACCAGCTGCGCTCCTGCCTCGTGAACGATCCGCCGGGGATGCGCGAATCGGGCATCGAGCGGCTAGAGGAAGCTGAGCGTTGGTGGTCGAGCGAAGCTGCCGATCAGCACCGGAGAGAGAACATGCGGCACCGCCGCATGCTCGCAATGGCCTACCTGGCGCTGACCGATCCCACGCCGATCCCACGACGATGGCTGAAGGAGTACGCCGGCGACGAACGCGCCACGCTCGCAGCGTTGGGTGAGCTACACCAGGCAGGACGGACTGATCGGACATTGCTCCAGGACGAGCTGTGCTGGGCCTGGCGGTACTGCCCTGACGGACGGGGCATCGGCCGCGACGTGGCGATCAGCATGTTCCGCACCCTCGCGGACGGCGACGGTTTCACCGTGGCCGGACAGCCAGCACACAGGCCCGAGCGTCCGCTCCAGCTGTGGCGAGGAGCCACCGCGATTAACCGGACCGGTGTGTCGTGGACGAGCAACCCTGAGATCGCACAGCACTTCGCTCACACCCGGCAATCGCCGGGCCAGGTTGGACACGTGTGGACCGCTCACATCCCACCCGGGCGCATGCTGGCATACCTGCCAGATGAGCACGAGTTCATCGTTGACCTGGCGGGTATGGAATCCCTGGTGCACGAAGCACCAGCTGCTCAAAGCCGAAAGATCAGCTGGTCGACGCGACGCGCAGTGAAAAGGCTGACGCGCGTAGCCGCCAAGCGGCGTAGATGAGCGTCATCGCTCGTACCCACGTTCGGTGGGCGCAGCTCCACCAAAGCGGCGCGGTCGTTCTCCGAGGTTCCTGCCAGCCGGGAGAACCACCGGTCGTGCCTGCACCGGCTTGGCGGTGAGCTCCGGTCCTGCCTCGCCCTGGCTGGACACCACGGCGACCGGGGCTGTGGACTCATCGCTGTAAACGTCCAGATGCCCGGTGGAGACCGCCTGGGTGCGGGCGGCATCGACCAACTCCCCGCGTGCGACCTGGGCGTCGTGTATTGCACGCATCGTCCGCTGCATCTGCTTCATGACCGCGTACCAACCGCGGGTCGAACTCTGCGAGGACCCACGCAATGCCAGATTCAGGTGCCGCATCGCCAGCCCTGCGCCACCTGAACGCTGCTGGAGGCTGCCGTGCCCGTAGGTCCGTTGCTGCGGGTGCTGCGGCTCGAACGAGACACGCGCAGCCTCGTCCGCGACCTGGCCCAGCCGAGAGGCTGCTTCCCGGTTCGGATGGTGGATTGCTGCGAGCGAAAGCACGCCGGCAGCGGTCGCAGCGTGCGATCGCCACTGGTCGACGTCGTGCGGATCGGTGACCTTCACCTCCGACTCCCACTCCTTCAAGTGGTGGCCGGCCTGGTCAAGCTCGGTGGTCGCGTCGACGGGCTCCGGGTCGGTCACGGGTGCCTCGTCGCGCCACAGTGCTAGCGCTTCGGCTCGTGATTCCGGGGTCTCGTTGAGTGCCCACAGGGACTTCCGTAGGGAGGTCAGTGTCAGGTCCGGGGCAAGCTTTGATGCTGCGATCCGAACCGAGTCTTGGTCGGCGAACCGGACGCTGTACCCGGTGACCTTGTCGCGCCCACCTGGTGCCCACCGCGGAAGGATCTCCAAGTCTTGGTTGGCGAGGTTGTTCAACCACTCGGCCTCGGTCCGTGAGCCCATCGCGACACCGCGCACGACCCGCTGCAGGTGCACTCGGTCGGGATCTATCGGACCGGAACCCTTCAGCTCACGCTCCTCGGATCGGCGCAACTCCGCCTGCGAGTAGGCGCTGAAACCAGGCTGTCGGGTGCCCTCAATTCCTGGTGTCTCGTAGGTCGGCGAAAGGAACGACGAGAACTCCTGTTCCAGCTCCCGACCGATCCGGTCGGCCGCAATCTTCGACTGATGCTCAGAGGACCATGCGCCGTCCTCCCGGACCAGGTTCACCACGACGTGGATGTGGTCGTTGCCCTTGGAAGAGACGCCGTGACGCACAGCGATCCAAGACGACCCGTGGCCGTTGTCGTCGACGAAACCCATCCTCTTCACGTACTCGTGGGCCAGGGTGTTCCACTGCTCGTCGGTCAGGTGATCGTGGGTCGGTGGAAGCGCCATCGACGCGTGAAAGACGTGAGTTCGTCCCGTCGTTTCGACACCATCACGGTGCAGCTGCGCACGGCTCAACCCGCCTTGCGCGGCACCGACACCAGCGAGTGCTTCCACGTACTTTTCATACCACGCACCCTCAACAACGCGGCCGAGAATGGTCGCGTCCGCCACCGACAATTCACCGGACCACTCCATCTCCAAGCCGGGTGATCCGGCGACCAAATGAGGGTTGTCGTGCTCGTTGACGCGACCCGCACCGAACAGGTATCTCGTCAGTCCGGACGCGTCCGACCCGGATCGGAGGACGCTGATTCTCATGCGCGCTCCGAGTCCGGAAGTGATTCAATGACGGCCGTGATCCGGTCGGCCACTTTCGACAAATGCTCGATGGTGGCCAGCAACTCAGCCTCAGCCTCCAACCGCTCCGTCGCGTTCGCAACCCGGGCCAACTGGTTCAGGTTGTTGCTGTCGATCGCGAGCAGCCGGCGCACTCCGTACAGCTCGTCATGGATGCGGGAAAGCTTCGCTGACGCGACCACTCCACCTGTGGTCAACGCACGCTCGTACAGCCTCGGCACCGAGATCTTCTGTGCAGCAGCCAGCGCCTGGACTCGCACCCACTCCTCTTCGGAATGACGAATGACCGTGCGGAAATCGCGGGCACCTTCGGACGAGTTCGCACGCCTCCGGCCGCGGAACAGTTTGGCGGGACGAGACGACCCATCGGGCGACTCAGAACTTCGATCGGCCACCACAACCACCTCCGCCAACTCACCTGAACCGTGGCGTAGCCACCGTTCGAAAACCAACCTCTTTGCCTTCAGTCTGTCACAGCTCGGACCGCCAGGCGAAGCCCAAGGCCCGAGTTAAGGCACCTAACCCTCCGACTTGCTCCCGCCGAAGGCGGTAGCAAGTCGCGCTAATGCCCCTGCCGGGAGCCGAAGCCCCTAGGGGGCGGTCTGATGAGACCGGCATGTCGGGTGCCCGGCCTACCATGGGTGCATGAGCGAGATCACAACCAAGGCAGAAGAGCTTCTTGCGGGCCGACTGGAGAGCGTGCGCAAGCTGGAAGAAGCACGCACTAACGTGCTCCGAGCGCGCGAACATCTCGCCCGCGAGGAGCGAGCCGAAAGTCAAGCATGGGCCGAGGCATCCGCCGCGGGATGGACGTCGGCGGAACTCAAGAAAATCGGATTCATCGCGCCACGTGGTCGTCGAGGCGGTCGACCCGCGACGGCGAGACGCCAAAGCACTGCCCGCGACGCCAGTAGTTCGAAAGGGTCGGACCACAACACCCAGGATGTTGCCCCTTGAGCGCGGTCGGCGACTGGGTCTATCGGTTCTCAACCTCTGCGGGCATTGGTGGTACTGGCGCGCTCTTCGCAGCGTGGATTACGTACCGGGGAGCAATGAAACGACTGCACTCGGACCGAGGGGCGGACCAAGACCGACTGGACGCTGACCGCGCTCTCGATGATCGCCGGCATGAGCGCGAGCTCGACCACAACAGGACCGACCGATACATGAGAGCGGTCGAACAACTTGCCTCGGAGTCACCAACGATTCAGATCGGCGGAATCTACGCGCTCGAGCGGGTCGCTCAGGAGTCTCGCGTCGACCGAGAGATGATCGTCAGCCTGCTGTGCAGCTTCGTCAGGCCAACGCCTGCGGAGCAACGCGAGTGGGAGAACTCAACCCCCGACGGCATGCCAGACTTCGAAGATGTAGGACACGCGGATGTGGTCAAGCGTGCGGCGGCGGAGGTGGTTGCACGTGGGCGCGGTGGGTGGCCACCGGCACTAATCGATCTCTCCGGCGCCTTCCTTACGCACAGCAACTTTGTTGGTGGGTCGCTTTGCCAGGCCAACCTCAGTGAAGCAAACCTCATGTTCTGCAACTTCCAATCAGCGGATCTGCGCTGGGCCGAACTGAACGGCCGGACGCACCTGGGCATGGCGAATTTTTCGTACGCGAACCTCACGGGGGCAGTTCTTGCCGGAGCAAACGCCACGCACGTCACGTTCGATCACGCAGACCTAACCGGCGCCAACCTCCAAAGCGCCGATCTGTCGTGCGCGTCGTTTCGCAATGCCGATCTGAGCGGCGCCAATCTGATGTCGGCCGAACTATTCGACGTGGACCTTGGCACCGCACGCATCGACGGTGCCGTGCTCCAAGACGCCGACCTAACGCGGGCGCACCTCACCGCCAACCAACGCGAGTACGCGCAGAGCCAAGGAGCAAAGCTCGCATCATCGGGATCTGATCCAGACGACTCCCATGGGTGACTGGTCGGTCGCCATCGACAGGACTCACCCCTAGAGCCCCGAAATTGATCGCGAGGCAGTGAGCGGAGTGGTCAGCCGCGGGATCGACTAAGGGACCTCTCGATGCCGTTCAGGTACACCAACTCACGAGCCTTGGGTTCGGCTTGCTGGTCCTGCGCCTGCTGGATCGCTGTCCCAATGACGTACGCAGCAGCAGCGCCCGCGCCCGACACCGCCGCGCTACGAAGATCGTGGGGAGCCAGGAGCCCCACCGTGATGGCAGGCCCGCCCGACCTAAGAGCAGCGGCCCAATCACCGAACAGTCGCCGGGCAGTACCCCGCACAAGGCGAGTTCCCTGAAGCCCGGTGCGAAGGTTGTTCATCGCAGGAAGCAGGGCGTCGTTCCAGTACTCGGCGATGTCAGTGTCAAGGGACTCATCCAGGGCGGACGAAACGAGCTTCTCCGATAACTCACGCACACATCGGCGATAGTCGGCACGGCCATCAGCAAGCTCATCGCGTGCTTCCAGCACGTGAGCCATCGGGGCACTGGGGAACGTCGGCAGATGACTAACGAAGCCAGCTCCGACCGCGGCGCGCTTGGATCGGTCCGGACTGGCAGACGATGCCTGTCCTGGCTCTTGCCGGAGCAACCGCTTGGAACGGGGGTCGAGCATGACGGTTCCGGTCGGGTCCTCCCAGGCATGGCGTAACCGCTCTCGAAACCACGCGACATGCTCCTCGCTTTCATCATCAAGCTCGAACTCGTCGACGTCGACCTCAAGCACCCCTGCATCTCGTGCGATGTCCAGCTCAGGGGTCAGCGTCTTGTCGTAAAACTTGTTCGCCTCCTCCACCGCTGCTCGGATCTGGGGCTTGAGGTGAGCTTCCGCGGAGCTACGCCGCGGATCATGCATCGGCAACTGTTCAAGCCGGGCAAAGCTCTTACGGACGGATTTCAGGCTCTCTCCGCCGAAAATTCTCGCCAGAGTTTCATCGGGCAGCCCACGGACGTCCGCCCACGGATCGTCAAGGTCGATCCCGCGCAACGGCCGGAACGTATCGATCATGGCCGTGGTAGGTGAAATCAACCGGACTTGATCCGCGTAGAGCAGGGCACTGCGAACCAGCCCTAGCTCCCGACGAACGTTGTTGAACCCAACCCGCCGAAGGGGAGAGACCAAGACCGTGACGGTCAGCAAATGGGGAGACGGCTGCGCCCCCTGAGATCGACGGCCGTTGCTCACAGCGGCAACTCCACTTCTTCGCCCCCGCCAGCCATCGGCGGCCGCGGCGTAACACTGGGTGCGTACGCCCCACGCCGCAGCACAACGTCGTGGATCGTGCGTCGGGCACAGCCGTACTCACGCGCCAAGCGAGCACGCGGCACCCCCGCGGCGTCCAGCCGGCGGATCGCGTCCACCTGCTCATCCGTCAGGGCCCTTGCACGACCGGTGTAAACGCCCCGCTGCTTGGCCAACTCGATGCCCTCCAGTTGCCGTTCACGGATCAACTGACGCTCCAGCTCGGCGACCGCACCCAGCATGTGCAACTGGAACCGGGCGAACGGATCTTCGGCGGCCGCGCCGTCGAAGATCAACCGCTCTTTGATGAACTCAACCCGCACCCCACGACCCACGAGCTCATCGACCAGATTCGCCAGATCGATCAGTGACCGCGCCATCCGGTCCATCGAGGACACCCGGACCGTATCGCCGGCACGTACGTGACGCAGCAGCGCCTCCAAACCGTCTCGACCGCTTCGGCTCCTGCCACTGGACTTGTCAGTGAACAGCTGCTCTACCTCGCCTATCGCCGCCCGCTGCCGATCGAGGTTCTGCTCCGTGCTGCTGACCCTCACGTACCCCACGATCTGTCCCGGCATGTCTAGACCCTAGGGCAGAAGTGTGCAAAAGCATGCGAACAGACCCTAGTTGCCCGATGATGCACGAGCACTCGAGGTGTGCAACTGGGGTGTACCTCATCCACACTAATGCGCGGAGGGAGACCAGACACCAAGCGGAGGTGGGTCCTCACCCCACGGCCCTATAGGCCATCCCTCATTGAAACCCGCGGTGGCGAAGTCGACCTCGGAGGCCTCGTTGAACTGCACTCCGGGGAAGGTGACCCGGCAGCCGTCGTTGAACCACGCATCGGAGAAGTCGACCCGGCAGCCGTCGTTGAACCACGCATCGGGGAAGTCGACCCGGCAGCCGTCGTTGAACCGCGCAGCGGAGAAGTCGACCCGGCAGCCGTCGTTGAAGTGCGCAATGAGGAAGGTGGCCAGGCAGCCCTTGTTGAACCGCGCTTCGGGGAAGGTGACCCGGCAGCCGTCGTTGAACCGCGCACTGGGGAAGGTGACCCGGCAGCCGTCGTTGAACCACGCACTGGGGAAGGTGACCCAGCAGCCGTCGTTGAACCGCGCTTCGGGGAAGGTGACCCGGCAGCCGTCGTTGAACCGCGCACCGAGGAAGGTGACCCGGCAGCCGTCGTTGAACCACGCACTGGGGAAGGTGACCCAGCAGCCGTCGTTGAACCACGCACTGGGGAAGGTGACCCAGCAGCCGTCGTTGAACCGCGCATCGGAGAAGTCGACCCGGCAGCCGTCGTTGAACCGCGCATCGGAGAAGTCGACCAGGCAGCCCTTGTTGAACTCCGCGCCGAGGAAGGCGACCCGGCAGCCGTCGTTGAACCTCGCGCCGGAGAACGAGTGAGATCCTGTGAAGTGCGCCTCGGTGAAGTCGAAGGCTTTGTCCGACCAGGAGGTGGTGGCACCCTCTTGCAGGTGTTGGGTGATGACCCGGGTGATTGTTTCGCGCACTCGGGTGTCGGCAACAGCATCCTCGCTCGTGCTGGTGTTTCGGGGGGTGCGGATGTATGCGCAGAGGACGTCAATGCAGACTTGCGCCTCGCGGTGGTTGCCCATGGTGATCCAGTCGTCGGCTAGGGCGGCCATGGCGTAAACGCCGGCGAGACGGACGGGTGCCGCGTCGTCACCGAGCTGGGCGGCGATCGTGGTGTACCGGTCGCGCAGCCGGTCGATTTCTTCTCGCCCGGCTCGCTTTTGGTCCAGTGCGTACGCGTCGGCCGTGATCTGCGCGGTTCGTGCGGTGAGCTCGACAGTCTTCTCGGTGGACCGCTGGCGTCGGATGCCGACCACGATCGCGGCGGCTCCACCGACGAGCGCGGCGACGGGGACGGCGGTGCGGCTGAGTTCGTACAGTCCTGGATGGGTCTTCGCTGACCAAGGCCACAGTCGTGCCGGGTGGGTGCCGATCACTGCGAAGCCGTAGAAGGCCACGGCGAACACCGCCAGGACCAGGAAGATCGCCAACGCGATTTGAACCCAGAGACGATCCCACGGCCGAACCTTCGCGCCGCTGGGCTCAGTGGCATCAGACATGACGGTCAGTCTGCCGGGTGAGTCGCGACTGTGAACCGCTGTTGCCGATCTTGGTGATGCGGGTCTAAAGCCCGAAAGTCCAAGCAGCCGTTTCGAATCACCGTAGAGGTGCCTTCGCACAGCCGAGACCCGGTGGACCCGCGCCCTGCGTGTCACCGCTCGAAAAAGGTCGTTAACGGTCGGCGCCAGCCGCCGCGGTTGCTAATTAGCTAGGCCTCGATCGACTGCATGTCGACCCCGCCCGGAGCGCACCTCTTCATCTCCCCGAGGGCGGTTGCGACCAGCACAACGGCGTCATCGCCAGGCCGCTCTCCCAGCATTGCGTACAGGAGATCCTTGATCCTCTTTTCGGCCTTCTTGACGAGCTCCTCGTCACCCAGAGACATCGCGTTGTCACGAACAAACTGCAGCCGACGGAGTGCGTGGGCATCCTTGGCATCACCGTGCTCAAGTTGCTGAAGCTCCTCGGTTCGCGTGGCTTTGGCCACGTGGGCGGCAACCTGCGCCTTTGCTACTTCGTTGCGAAGCGCCTCTCGTTCGAGCCCCTCCCGAATAACCTCGTTCTCTAGCTTGAGTCGCTGCCGCTTTGGCCCTGCCTGCATGAGTGAGTCGACGAGGCGGGTTCCTGTCGTGAATACGTCTCGCACTTCGCCTGTGGTGGGTGCCGGGTGGTCTACATACCAGTTGTCTGCCGAGTCGTCCGAGGGAACTTCGAGGCCAAGATCCAGCGGGGAAGCCATCCGCGCTGAGATCACCCGTGGCGTGGCGGACTCTGGCTTAAACCCGTGGAGTAAAAGGCACCCCTCCATGAACCAGCCGAGCGCAGTGATGAAGTCACCCAGCCGGTCGGGCGGGACATTGCTACCAAGATCGGCTGAGACCCAAAGAGTGGGCACTGACTTCTTGATCGGTGCTGCAAGTGCGCTTCGTGCTGCCGCGCTAGCGGCCGAGAACGAGGCGCGCGCCTTCGACGCGCGCACCCTCATCGGATGGTTTGCTGCAGTACCATTAAGGAAATAATTGGCCTCAGCCTCACGTAACGCATCCTCTGCTTCAAACCGCAATCCGGTGATCACCCTCGGATCCGCGCCCGTTCGCACTGCGACTGCGAAGAGGTCTGCTGCTCGGGTGGCTTGCCGAACCAGTTTGTCTGCCTCCCTCTCTGGCTGCGACATTCGCTGTCTGCGCCCAGAACCCGAGGCTGCATCCCGCTTCCTCGGGGCACGCTTTGGCTTATCTGGGGCTTTTGCCTCGGCAGCCTTGGCCGCCGCTACCTCGTCGTCATGCGTACCCATATCGAAAACCATCCTTTCAGCGGGACTGAGCTACCGGTTTCCCTTGGCTCGGTTGTGCGTGATGCAGAGCATCTGGCAGTTGGAGAGGTCAGTCTGCCCTCCGGATGACCAGGCGGCGACGTGATCGGCTTCCATCTCCTTGAGCGCGTAGATCTTCGCTGCGTTAGAGCTGTGCCCGATCGCGCACAACGGACAGTTCGACACTCCCCCTGCCTGCGCGGACTTTGTCTGCTGGTCGTATGCCTTCTCTTTGGTCTTCGCGTCGAACAGGCGAACGTTGAGAAGCTTGGGGTCGCTCTCGCCGTCGAGGAGGTACTCGTAGATGCCCTTTTTGTCGTTCACGGCGTCGTCTGAGAGCAGATCCTGAAGCCGAGCGTCGATTTGTTGTGCCTTATACGCCTTTGAGTGATGCTGTTCGTACAGTCGGCCCCAATCAAGGCCGCGCATGTACCGGCTGGGTGGCGCAGTGAAAACGCTGTCGATCCAGTCGATCACGCTCGTGAAGTAGGTCTTCAGCTCGGTGATCGTCGCGTCCTGCCGATGGGTCGCCATGTAACCGTCGATGGTCTGATCTTTGGACGCTGAGACCCAGTCGAGGGCGACCTCCAAGACGTCTTGTCGCTTCGGGTCGCCTAGGATGAACGCGGACCACTTCTGTTGAAGCGCGTTCTGGGAGTTGGAGAACTCGGCTTTTGCAGCAGTGACGAACGGTCCGGAGTAGATAGCGTTTCGCAGCTCTTGCTTCTTCAACGGGACCCCGGAGATGTTGATGGTCTGGAACCATTCTTTGATCTCCGACTCCGTGCCCGTGCATACGTAGACCAGCAGGGCGCTGCTCAGGATCTTGTCTCGCTCGTCCTGAGGGAGAGAGGAGAACGTCTGCTCCTTGCCGTTGCGAACGATCGCAAACTTCCCTGTGGCAAACCGGCCCACGCTGGTAATCCGTTGCTGGCCGTCAAGGACCTCAAGGGTTGAGCCGGTATCGACGAAATAGATCAGGCCGAGCGGGTATCCCTTGAGGAGCGAGTCGATCACGGCAACGTCCTTCTTCCCATCGCCGTAGATGTAATGCCGCTGGTACTCGGGTTGGATCACCAAGTCACCGTCGAGACCAAACAACCCCTTGGCTTCGAGCTCGTTGTAGACGAAGCCCTTGGTGACCTCAGCAACCGTGTACTGCCTCAACTCTGTGTACACGGGATCAGTCCTTCGAAACTCGGGCTTGCCGGTGTCTGATGATGATGCGCTTGAACACAGCCTTGTGGGTGCTCGCCAAGCCGAGCTTCGTTCGCCCTACGTTGCCCTCATACTCAGGGCCTAAAGGCGTGACGCCGAGAGAGGCAGCGAACGCGCCATCGCTGGTCCCGACTATTTCGAACTGCTCGGGGTTGTACTTGTCGACGAAGGTGACAGGCACCCCCATCAACCCGGTGTAGTCGCTGGGAATGGCGTCGGTGAACCCGACTTCAAGAGCGTCGAAGTTCTCGTACTTCTCATACCCAGCACCCTTGATTTCCTTGTGCTTACTGTACTTAATGTTGTCTTCCATGGACATCAGCTGAAGCGGTTGGTGTCGTCGGCCGTGTTCGAGGTTTGTGAACCAACACGAGTTGCCCAACCGGGTGTAGTTCCCCTCATAGCCCATGCGCTCGGCCTTGGCACGGTCGGCCGGCGCGATATCGACGCCTTCAGGTACCTCGAAGACCATGTCGGTGGAGTTTCCGGTGGCTCCCTTCCACATGAGGTTGCTTCGGATGTGCGGGAAGATCTCTTTATAGGTGATGGCGTTGTTGCTGCCGATCACAGCGAACTTCGTCCCACTCTCGACCAGCCAGGTAACAAAGGCTCGGAAGAGCGAGAAGGGCGGGTTCGTGATCACTATGTCGGCTTCGTCACGCATCGCCGACACTTCGGGGCTGCGGAAGTCTCCGTCGCCGTTGAGGTACTCCCACCGCAGGTCGTTGATGTCGATCCGTCCGTCCCCGGAGATGTCTTCGGGTAGCAAGGTGAACACGCGGCCGCGTTCCATGGACTTGGTTTGGTCGTAGGCCGGGTCGCCGGTTTCGAACAGGGTCGGTTCATAGAACGCCCCCCCTGCGTTGCTGTTCGGCGCGTAGGAGGTAGAGATGAGCTTCTTCAGGCCGTAGTCGGTGAAGTGCAGCGCGAAGAACTTGGTGAAGTTGGACCACTCGGGGTCGTCACAGGGCAACAGGATTGTCTTGCCTCGGAACACATCAGGGTCGTATTCGAGGTAGGCGTTCATCTCCCGCTCAATGTCGGCCCATTGGGTGTAGTACTCGTCCTGTTTCGCAGCTTTGGCTGCGCCCAGGTTGGTGTTTGCCATCGTCTTGCTGCCCCGCTCAATCTCTGTGGTTATGACAGCCCTGCCCAGGCAGGCTACCGATGCAGGGTTCGGGTCAGTCCGCGTCCCAGCCGGTGGCCTCGTGCCATGCGGCAACGCTGTCTGAAGCGCCCCAGGTTCTGTGCCGCTCTCATACGGGTTGCGGCTCTCGGGTGAGGGTCGCGTAGTGGGCGGTTTCGAACTCCACAGGGCTCATCATGCCAAGCTTGGCCGCTGAAGGCTTGTCGGGCGTGGTTGCGCAGGAGGGCGCCTTCGATGAAGGCGGCGAGGTGTTCTTGCTCGTCGGGGGTGAACTGGTCGACGGCTTCGAGCTTGAGCCGCAGCGTCTGGCTCTGGGGTCCTCGTTCGTCTTCGTCGAAGAGGAGCGAGTCAGCGCTGATGTTGAGCGCGATCGCCAATGCACGGAGGACGTCGAGGGTGGGCTGGCTGCTGCCGGCTTCGTAACGATGGATCTGGGTGACATGGGCACCGGAGCGGTCGGCGAGCTGCTGCTGGCAGCGGCAGCCCGATGCAGGTCGCGATCGGTAGAGGAAGGTCGGAGTTCCAGTTCGGTGCTGCGGGCGCGGTTTCCGGCCGGCGTACCGATGCAGGGTGCAGGGGGCGTCCTACATCGGACTTCGAGCGTCCACGTCGCACTGACAGCCCAGGAGTTGAGCGACGCGGTGGTACGCATCAGGTTGCGCGCTCCAGACCCAGTGCGTGCGTACCCGGGTGCGGGTCACGAGGCCTGCGGCCAGCAGGTCTTCAAGCCACGAGTTGGGTTGAGTCTTCGACGCACCCTTGATCTCACTGGTCGCGATCGGGCCGTGCTCGACGATGATCTGGAAGGTCCGCACTCGTTGTGGAGTTCGTAGCGCAGAGAATCGTCGCCAGCGCGACCCGATCGGCGGCCGGGTCGGTGAGCGGACGTGCCGCATAGATTGCTCCAGGCTTATCCATCAATCGGCTCTCCTCAAGTTCCGCTCCGATCGATCAGGGGTGCCGTGCGGTGAAAGTGTCCTGCACCGCTTTCTGCTCATCAGGGGTGATGCCGTCGCTTTTGATGGCCCACCTCAAATGCTTCACGGCCGAGGTCGGACTGAGCTCGGTCCAACCCTTGGTCGACCTCACTCTGTTGAATTCGGCGAAGTAGGCGTCCAAGACGTCAGCCGCCAGCTCGGCACCGCCAAGCCGGTACGCATCGGTGATCAGTTCTCCGGTGTCGTCTCCGACGTGATGAATGTTGTCGTCGACTGATTGACCTGGCTTGGTGGTCACGATTTCGCCGTTCGCTGCTAACGCGCCGATCTCCTTGGCTTCGCTGATCAGACTTGCTGGGTTGTTGTGAGCGGTCACTTTCACTCACCGTTCCTTTCGTTGCGGTCAGATGTACTTGGTCAATGTGGTCGTGTTGGTCGGACGTGTCATACTCCGATTCTGTTGAACTGCGGCTCCACCGAAGAATCCAGCTACTGGTCCCACGTCAATGTCCCTCGATCGTCACGCCGTGGTCAGCGGCGACGGCGTGGATGCTGGCCGGGTCGGTGTCAAAAGCGGCGAGGAGCGAGTCCGTTTCCTTGGCGTACAGCTCACTGGCCTCGGTAGGCCACTCGCGGGGTATAAAACCCGCTCTGATCCGGTGAGGCTGTGTGCGGCTGCGGTACTGGCGACCGCGCTCCTTCTTCCACTCACGGATGAATGACTCACGAGTCATCCTCGACTCAAACTGTGGCTCACTCATCAGCGAGGCGAGGATTCGCCGCCGACGTGTACGGGGCTGCTGCTCGGTCATTGCGGTGTCCTGTCTGTCGTTGTCGATGCTGTCAGCAAGGTCTTACAGTGCCCGTGCTCAACGAACGAGCCGGTTGGGTAGGCGTGGCGGCGGGGTGGGCAAGGTGCCGCCGTTCTTGCTGCGGGCCTGGCCGACGGCGTAAGAGATCGCCTCTCCGCACCATGCGCTGTCTGAGGGCCACCGTCCGGCTTGGTGGTCGGCGCTGATCGCTTCTCGCATCCGCGCCACGGTGTCGGCCGGGATGCTGAACGAGCGCGTCGAGCCTGTGCGCTCCTCTGCTCGACCCTTCGGCGGTGCGCTAGAGCGCTGGCGGGGTGTCCGTGCGGCGTAGGTGTCGATCGCGGCCGCGATCCACTTACCGAACGTGTCGGACTCTCCGCCGTTGGTCCAGTCCGCCAGATAGCCGGCCTTCGCGTCGTCGAACTCGGCCGGGGTGAGGTAGATACCCAAACGCGCGGTCTCACCGGCAGCCGGGGCGGTCGACTTCGTGGCCTTGGGTCGAGCTGCACGCTGTGGGGTCTCCACGGTCTGAGCGGTGGGCTCGACGGCCGGGGCCTCGGGCGTGGGGTCGTGAGCGATCGCAGCGGCGTTGCGGTCTCGCAGGCTGCTGCGGCGTGCCCGTGGTGGCGTCATGGCTTGGTCTCCTTGGTCGAGCATTGCGAGTTGGTCTAAGTGGTCTATTCGGTTGCTGTGGTGGATGGTTCGATGATGGGTGCGAGTGCGGTGGCGTAGTCGGCTGCGATGCCTGAGCTTGGCGCGTAGACCGATACGGGCATCCCGGCTGTGTAGGCGTCTCGGGCGGCCACGGCTTCGCGGATGGGTGTGGTGACGCGGCCGGGGTGCAGCTCGGTCAGCATCTCGACCACTTCACGGTCGAGCAGGCGGCGGCCGTCGTGCCGGGTCGGCACGATCCAATGGACTTCTTGGCCCGGTTTCATCCTCGGGGCGATCCGCTGGGCGATGACCTCGACGAGACGGCTGAGCTGGTCGTATGCCTCGGTTTCGCACGCGACGGCGGCCACCACGACGTCAGCGGCCGCGAGAGCGGCAAGGGTGACCAGTCCGAGTGCGGGCGGGGTATCAATGACTACGTCGTCCCACTCCCCCATCACTTCGGGTAAGTGGTCGCGTAGTGCGGTGATGACCTCGGGGCGCTGGTCCAGCGATGCCAGATCGTGCGTCCCGACGAGCACGCTTGCACCGGGCACGCTGGGTGCCGGAACGGCGGCCTCGATGGCCGACGCTTCGGCGATCATCACGTCAGAGGCGACGGCCTCAACCTCGGTGTCATCGGTGACACCTAGCCGCCTCGTGAGGTTGCCTTGCTGGTCCAGGTCTATCGCGAGCACGCGGCGGCCGCGACGAGCCAGAGCTGCCACGAGCTCGGCCGCCGTGGTCGTTTTGGTGCTGCCTCCTTTGGACAGGGCGACGGCGTACACGGTCATTTCGAGATCTCCTCGGTGGTGGTGTGCGGTGCGCAGGCTGGCGAGGGCTTCGCCGGTGTGTTGGACCTGCTGGCCGTAGGTGA